>JAGFJJ010000077.1 GCA_024102815.1 Phycisphaerae bacterium | reverse complement strand
CAGAATCCGGCAATCTCGCCCCGGAAGAACTCCGGGCACTGCGCTTGCCGGTGGATCCCGATGCCCGATCATCGGGGTCGGGTTGCTTCCGGTCGGTTCGAAAGGCAGCTCGTGCTTCTTATCCCGCAGAACTGGCAGTTCTTCGGCTCCGAGGAAGGCGCCAAGGCCGCCGTCATCATGATGAGCCTGGTGCAGTCGTGCCGCGAGCACGGCATCAACCCCGACGGCGATCAGCGTCCCGCACGGCCGCTGCGAACCCGATAGTCGAGATACACTCGCCACGGTTACGTTAGTAACCTGTATTCACTATTGCGTCTCGCATGCGCTCCGGCCTCTCGATTCTTGCCACGACCTCGCCATTCCTCATGAATAGGACTTCGTCTATGTAGTGAGATGCCCATAGTCTATACACGCGCCCGCCAAGCGCTGGCACTACCACGCCAAGCGGATGTAGCTTCCCAGCAGAGCTAGCCTGCACCTGGAGCGCCGGGCCTCCTCCAAGAATCGTTACTTCCACGATGTGTCCACTCGTATCACACGATGCGCCTGTAGACATCTGCTGTCTATCGAGACTCAAGAAACCATGGAACATCTCTTCGCCCCGTCGTCGCCATATCTGAAGCGTTATTGCATCTGTGGCGCTGACGAATCCGATTACTTCTCCCTCTTCATACACCCCCAAAGGCGACGAGGCGCTACCTATCCGTAGGCCACTGTGGTCGCCTAAAAGTTCTAAGTTCCATCGCAAAACAGCCGAAGAAACTTGCAGCGCGGTCGTTCCGGCACTGTCACTGATAATGGTTGTCGGAAGTGGCGACAGAACCGCGGGCTCGTGCAAGACGATTTCTGTACTACCAAGCGGCCCCCAATGTTCCAGTTGCCAAATATCCGTCTCGGCATCCACTAGATGTAAGCGTTGACCACCAAGTGTGGGCACTAGATGCTTGGGTAGCTTCCCAATATGGAGTGCGACCGCCAGCAACCCCCGCACAGAATACGTGTGGGGGCGCAGACCGGCGTAGTCAATACTAATGCGCCTGGACTCTCCAGGCTGCAAAGGCACTGTCGTCAGGACAGGCGAGCGACCTCGAATCCTTTCCTGCAATCGTACCGAATAGTACCCGGGAGGCAATCCATCGAAACCAGCGACCCCCCCCCGCGTTCTTTCGATATGAACGCGGGGGTCCTGGCTGCCCCAAACTGGCGTTGGAGTCTTTGGTCCATCGGGTCCAAAAACAAATACGTCGAGGCCGTCATCCGGAGGAGCATCCACCATCACCTCCAGCTTCCCATCGGGAGGTTGTAGGTCCACAAGATTTACAACATCTGTCTGATACCGTGATTTTTCCCACCGTGCGTATCGCCCATTGAGATCTAGGACGAAGAAGGAATCGCCCGCCTTCGATTCAGGAACGACGAGCAGACCCTGCTGGCCGAGAAAAAGGTCGCCGCCGACCCACGCAGCGATTGGCTTAGTAGCCACTCCATTCCACTGCCCTCCAACGATATAGACCGCTTCTGCTGGATGAAGGTCTACGGTCCCTTTGTCGATGAGACTGAATTGGTCACCACTAGGGCCGACAAGCGGGATGTTCGCTGCGCCAAGAATGCTTGCGGAGAATACCCGCCCAGCGCTGCCAGAGACAACTACCGAGAGATTGCTGTCTAGCTGCGCGGTCATGCCGTCGGGCCTGGTACCGATTTCCACCGAATTGAACTGGATACTCAGCGTCGCGTTCTTAAGGAATTCAACCGGCAGGCCCGAGACCCGCAGGGTGCATTGGCAGTACTGACTATAGTCAAAGACGACACGTGCCGTTTCCCCCTCTTCTACAGACACCGTTTGGACCTGACGCGGCGTGCTCGGTGACTCAGCAACGACAATATCAACCGGAACGCCTGCGGGAATTATTTCAATCCCCGTGAGGGCACCTGGCGGCAATGGGGCCTTCCATAACGGTACGGCACGCTCCCCCGACTTGAATGCTACTACTGTTGCGCCAGCAGAACCGTTCAGGCCTCGAATTGAGAAAGAGACCCTACCATCCTCCTGGGTCAAATGCTTTCGAATGGGGGTGCCGTCGGCCGCGCCAAATCCTCTCAAGAAGGCCCGTTGCCGTATGGGTTCGACAATCGGTGAATAACCGGGAACACCAGGCTCATCAGTCGCGAAGACAAACCATAAGCCCGCGGCAGCCACTGCAAGAACAAGGATTACTCGGACACAGTCTTTCATCTCAGCCTTTCCCGAGAATTGCCGCTGTGCCGGCTGCAATAGAAGCAGCTCAATCGATTCCACCGAAGGCGGGGGGCGCAGCCTAATGCGCTGCGCTGTATCCTAGTTTGGAGTTGAGGGGCAAGCGACCAGAGTTACTGTCGTGCTATCAGGAAGGCCCGTGTAGCTCTGGTCGGTCTTCGCCCAAGAAACGGTTCCGTCCCCGTTGTTGTGGAGCGTGCCCACCTGCTCACCGGAGGCATTCTTTACCGCGCCATCGTTCGGATACTGTGGATTCCGATGAACAGTCCCCTCGAAGACAACTCCTCCCTGACTGTCCGTGACCGTTACGGTGCCAGTGGTATCGTTCCCGCAGGCCTTGATCGTTAGCCCCTCCGGGGTCGTTCCACAGATGCAAGGCGTCGAGCAGGCTGAAAGGGTGAGGAGAAGCAGTGACGCGAACACGAGGATTTGCCTCATGGGAGCAATTGGACTGGCGTGCATGGGACGGAGTCAAGCGAGAGGCCTGAAATCGGGGGCCTCAAGTCGAACGCGGCGAAACGCCCGGCCCACGGATTCAAGCCCTGGGCGCCCGCTCTGGTTCGCCCGACCCGCGCTCACTCCACCGGCGCACGACTCACCGGCGGAGCCGGCGAGTAGCGCCTGCGGATCGGGCCGAACAGGTGGAAACGCGATGGCTCGCGTCCCGTGGCGCAGACTAGCCATTCCCAAGGAACAGTCGAACAAGGAGGTACGAAGTATCGTCCGGCGACAGAGTGAGTGGCCTTCCGCTGGTTGGACACTCGCAACCGAGTTGCCTGGGGGGTGTGGATCCGCTATTGAGCAAGCTCATCACGCGGCCACCTTCACGGCGGAGCGTCGTGTCGCGTGAAGTTTGAGGAAGGCCGGGTTCCACCGGTCGCTGAGCGCAAGTGCGCGCAGCCGAAGG